>NZ_QTLR01000022.1:0-511 GCF_003602765.1 Veillonella sp. AF36-20BH | reverse complement strand
GGTTGACCCGAGCACATAGGAAATAATTCTCTGACTTAATGGTGACGTACATGTAAAATGTACGGCTACAAAAAACGACAATGTATCTAATGCATGTCAATATTATCTCTCATGTATTTAATCATGAGATTTTCGTTAGCATTTGATGCATATCTAGGAGCCTGAGCGAGATGAAGCTGCCGCGTACTTTTGTACGTAAGGCAAAATCGAGCGTGAGGCGACGACGATAGGCGCAAATGATAACGCAAAATAAGTAAAGATAATAAGGGCGTACGGTGGATGCCTTGGCGATATCAGCCGAAGAAGGACGCGGTAAGCTGCGAAAAGCTACGGAGAGGTGCAAGCAACCTGTGACCCGTAGATATCCGAATGGGGGAACCCGGCAGTGGTTATACACTGTCACCCATAGCATAGACTATGAGGAGGGCACCCGGGGAACTGAAACATCTAATTACCCGGAGGAACAGTAATCAAACGAGATTTTCTTAGTAGCGGCGAGCGAACGGGAAAG
>NZ_QTLR01000021.1:430-692 GCF_003602765.1 Veillonella sp. AF36-20BH | reverse complement strand
CTGATATCGCCAAGGCATCCACCGTACGCCCTTAAAATCTTTACTTATTTTACGCCATAATTTGCGGCTAACTTCGTTGTGCTGCGTTCGGTTTGTCTTGCGTACATAAGTACGCGGCGACATCACCTCACTGGCACGCCTCGTTATCCATCAAATTCTGACGAAAATCTATTTTTAGATTTTATTGACATGCATTAGATACATTGTCGTTTTTTGTAGCCGTACATTTTCATGTACGTCACCATTAAGTCAGAGAATTATT
>NZ_QTLR01000021.1:0-420 GCF_003602765.1 Veillonella sp. AF36-20BH | reverse complement strand
TCATGTACGTCACCATTAAGTCAGAGAATTATTTCCTATGTGCTCGGGTCAACCTACTTAGAAATTCTAAGAGATGACCTTACAAATATATATTAATTCTTCTATGCAGTTTTCAAAGAACAAACAATTAGTATATCACAGACTCGCTGTCAAATACTAAATGGTGGAGACGAGGAGATTCGAACTCCTGACCCCCTGCTTGCAAGGCAGGTGCTCTCCCAACTGAGCTACGCCCCCGTAATGGGTTCACTTAAGTCTCGATAATCTATTCCGAAGAATCCGTTATCTTTTATAAGCTTTTCCTATTATTTTAGCTCTTAATGTCTGTACTCTACACAAAAGTGTATTTCAAGTTATATGAGCCAACTGGTGGGCCTAGGTGGACTCGAACCACCGACCTCACGCTTATCAGGCGTGCGC
>NZ_QTLR01000020.1:0-741 GCF_003602765.1 Veillonella sp. AF36-20BH | reverse complement strand
CTTTAATTGAATCCAGGTTACAACAAACTTGGTCTCCAGAAGAAGTAATTGGTGCTGAATTAGTTGGAGTTCTAAGCTTTAAGACCATATATTCTTGGATCCATCGTGGTTTTCTTGCTGTAACAGAAAAAGTACTTCGCCGGAAAGGAAAAAATCCCGGCACACAGGAAACCCGTGGACGCTTCAATGTTAAAAGGACCATTAAAGAACGACCTCAAGAAGTTGAAAACCGTGAGGTTTTTGGTCATTGGGAACTAGATACAATGGTTTCTTCCAGAGGTCAAAGCAAAGGCTGTTTAGCTACATTTGTTGAACGTAAAACACGATTCTATGTGGCCATAAAAATGAATGATCGATCTAAAGATTCTATGTTTTTAGCTATTAGTTCCCTGTACAATACATTAACCAGCAAATTACTTAAAACCTTTACGGTGGACCGTGGTAAGGAATTTGCTTGCTATGAACAGGTTGAAAACGAGTTTGGAATACCAATGTATTTTGCCGATGCCTATGCAGCATGGCAACGAGGTTCTAATGAAAATAGTAATGGTTTACTTCGAGAATTTTTTCCTAAGAAAACCGATTTAGCTAAAGTTACACTAGATAAACTAACAGAAGCATTAATGTTGATGAATAATCGACCTAGGAAATGCCTTGGGTTTAAAACACCATTTGACATGTTTAAACATGAGATTAGAAAATTGATTTAATTTTGTCGCATTACTTATTGCAATTCAAGAT